>NZ_JBEZIR010000002.1:178815-212833 GCF_040651175.1 Kitasatospora sp. NPDC048540 | reverse complement strand
GACATCTCGCTCAACCGCCCGGGAGCCTCGTTCGTTCTGCCCTCACCCCGACCGCCAGGCCATCACCCGATCGGTGCCCACCCTGAAAACGCTCACTGTTCCCGCTCTCCTTCGGCATCATCCGCGACGAGTTCCCCGCCGAACGGGTGTCCACCAGCATCAGCAACCTGTCCGCCGTGATCGCGGTGGGCAGCGGCCTCGGCATGGTGCTGGCCGGGCCGATCGTCGGCGCCCTGGACTACCGCTGGCTGTTCTGGTTCCCGGTGATCGTGGTCGCCGCCACCGCGGTGATCGCCCACCGCTACATCCCCGAGTCCCCGACCCGGACCTCCGGCAGCGTCAACTGGCTCGCGTCGGTGCTGCTGTCCGGCTGGCTGGTGGCCCTGCTGCTGCCCATCAGCCAGGCCTCCAAGTGGGGTTGGGGCTCCCCCACCGTGCTCGTGCTGCTCACGGCGGCCGTGGTCCTGTTCGCCGCCTGGGTGCTGGCCGAGGCCAGGTCCCGCAACCCGCTGATCGACCTGCGCATCATGCGGCTGCCGGCCGTCTGGACGACCAACGCCGCCGGACTGCTGTTCGGCGGGGGCATGTACGCGGTCTGGGCGTTCCTCCCCGGCTTCGCCCAGACCCCGTCCTCCGCGGGCTACGGCTTCGGCGCGAGCGTGACCGGCGCGGGACTGCTGATGCTGCCGATGCTGGTCGCCATGTTCGTCTCCGGGGTGCTCAGCGGGCGGCTGGCCGGCCGGTTCCCGGCCAAGGCCCAGCTCACCACGGGCGCCGTGCTCGGCGCCGCCGCCTGCGCGATCCTCGCGGGCTGGCACGGGCAGCAGTGGCAGGTGGCGCTGGCCGCCGGCGTCTTCGGCCTCGGCATCGGCCTGGCCTTCGCCTCGATGAGCAACCTGATCGTCCACAGCGTGCCCGCGGCCCAGACCGGCGCGGCCACCGGCATGAACGCCAACATCCGCACCATCGGCGGCTCGATCGGCGCGGCCCTGATGACCGGCCTGGTCACCGGCCACCTCCAGCCCTCCGGCCGCCCGTACGAGTCGGGCTACACCCACGGCTTCGCGCTGCTCGCGGCGTTCTGCCTGGCTGCGGCGTTCGCCGCGCTGCTGGTCCCGGCCCGCCGGACCGCCCCGGCGACGGCACCGGCAACGGCAACGGCGACGCCACCGGCCGGGGAGCCCGCGGCGGCCCGGCCGCAGGCCGTACGGGGCTGACACCTGCGGGCCGCTCCCGCCGCGAGGCCGGGAGCGGCCCGCGGCGCGCTCACCCCACGGTGGACCGCACCGCGGTGGACCGCACCGCGGTGGACCGCACCGCGGTGGACCGCACCGCGGTGGCCGTCAGCGTCGAGGACCGCGCCGTGAAGCTGCCGCCCAGCGCGTCGACGGCCGCGCCGACCTCGTGCAACACCTGCGCGAGCGCTGTTCGCCGACCGTACGGGCACCCCGCCGGACCCGTCGGCCGTCCGGCGGGTGGTGGGCACCGTCCTCGCCGGGGCGCTGCCGTAACCGCGCCCGCGGCCGCGTGCACGACCGTACGTACGGCCGCGTGTTCAGGCCCCTCCGGTGCCGAACGGGCCGCCGGGGCCGAAGGCCAGCGCGGCGAACCGCTCGCCGATGCGCCGGTGGGTGGCGGCGTCCGGGTGGAGCTCGTCGGGCAGCGGCAGCTCGGCGTAGTCCGCCTCGCCGTAGAGGTCCCGGCCGTCCAGGTGGTGCAGGTGGGGGTCGTCGGCCGCGCGGGCGGCGGTGAGCCGGGCCAGTTCCTCCCGGATGACGGTGAGTGTCAGCTTGCCGGCGGCCCGCTCCGCCGGGTCGCCGGTGGCCCGGAACCGCAGCTTCCCGTCGCTGAAGTCCGGCGCGCACGGCCCGGGGGTGTCCTCGTGGATGGGGCACAGGATCGGGGAGACCACCAGCAGCGGGGTGTCGGGGTGGCCGTCGCGGATGGTGTCGAGGAAGCCGTGGACCGCCGGGACGAAGGCGCGCAGCCGCATCAGGTCGGTGTTGACCAGGTTGATGCCGATCTTGACGCTGATCAGGTCCGCGGGTGTGTCCCGGATGGCCCGCGCGGTGAACGGGTCGAGCAGGGCGCTGCCGCCGAGCCCCAGGTTGACCAGTTCCACGCCGCCGCCGGCGGCGGCCAGCGCCGGCCAGGTGGTGGTGGGGCTGTCGGCGTCCGAGCCGTGGCTGATCGAACTGCCGTGGTGCAGCCACACCTTGCGGCCCTGGTCCGACGCCGGTTCGACGGGGGCGTCGGTGCGCAGCGCGACCAGCTCGGTGACCTCCCGGTGCGGGAGCCAGATCTCCACCCGCTTGTCGTCCGCGGGCAGTCCGGCGAACCGGACGGTGGCGACCGGGCCCGGCCGGGTCACCGTCGCGCCGGTGGCCAGGTCCACGGTCATGACCTTGCCGCCGGCGGCGGTGGCCCGGCCGGCCCGGTGGCCGTCGACCACCAGGTCGTACACGCCGTCGGGCCGGGGCGGGACGCCCGGGTAGGCCAGTTTGGTGGGCAGCACGTCCAGTTCGACGACGGTCGCCCGGGTGGCGAGGACCAGCCGGACCCCCGAGGGCTGGGCCGAGGCCATGGCCAGCTGCCCGTCGGCGCACTGGGCCCGGGCCCGGGCGGGCAGCCGGTGCGGCAGCAGGCCGTGCTCGGTGCGTTCCAGGTCGAGGGCGCCGCGCAGCAGGGCCGCGGTGATGGGCGTCTCGGTGAGTGCGCCGAGCTGCGGGGAGGTCCGGGGTGCCGCGGGGTCCGCGGCGGCGCCGTCGTCGGTTCGGGTGTCCATCCCCGCACCCTGCCGACCGGGTCAGCGGTTGCGCAACTGCTTTCCGGCCTCAGGCCGCGGTGCGCGGGCCGAAGTCGACGTCCGCGGTGGCGACCGTACCGCCCGTACGGCCGGGCGCCGAGTGGTGCTGCCAGTACAGGTTGGTGTGGGCGATGACCTGCTCGGGCGTCGGCGCGCCGTACGCCGACAGGTCCTCGGTGGTGTGGGCGTCGCCGACCAGGGTCGCGTCGTAGCCGCGGGTGATCGCGCCGTGCAGGGTCGAGCGGATGCAGGCGTCGGTCTGCGCACCCGCGACGTAGAGGTGGCCGACGCCGCGGGCGGCGAGCACCGCCTCCAGGTCGGTGTCCTCGAAGGAGTCGCCGTAGGCCTTCTGCACCAGCGCCTCGGGCTCCTGGCGGACCAGCTCGCCCACGTACTGCCAGCTCTCGGTGCCGCTGCGGAGCTCGTCGTCGTTGTGCTGGACCCAGACGACGTCGACCCCGGCGGTGCGCGCCCGCTCGACCAGGGCGGCGATGTTGGCGATGACGGTGTCGCGGTCGTGGGCGTGGGCCACGACGCCGTTCTGCACGTCGATGACGAGCAGGGCGGTGTTGGGTCGGTCGGCCAGCGTGGTCATGGTTCCCCCCGGGGGTGTGCGGATCACGGTCCCGACGATGCTATGCCCCGGGCCCCGCGGCGGGGGCGGGAGCGGCCGCGGACGGCCGCTTGCGGCGCGCGGTGTCACGATGGAGCCCGGGGGCCGGTGACGGGAGGCGTTCATGGGCCGCGACTACCAGTTCCACCGCGAGCACGCCGGCTGTTCGGTGACGGCCGTGGTGCACCTGGGCACCGTACGGGAGCTGGAGCTCCTGGTGAACGGGAAGCCGGTGGGGTTCGAACGGCTCCACGGCCACCACGCCGGGGCCCGGACGCTCACCACGGTGCTGCCGACCGATCCGCCCGTCGGCATCGACGTCCGGCTGGAGCTGCCGGGGGCGATGCGCGGGGACCCGGTCTGCGTCCTGACCGACGGTGACCGGCAGTGGCCGATGCCGCTACGGCCGGTGCCCCGCACCGCGCGGCCGACCGAGGCGTCCTGGTACAGCTGACCCCCGGGCCCGCGGACGCCGCGCCGCCCCGGCCCCGGTGTGCCACCGTGGGAGGAAGGGGGTGCCAGGACCGTCTGCTGCGAGAGGAGCGGCCATGTCATCGAAGCGTCGCCGCAAGAAGAAGGGCCGCGCGAGGCGCAAGGCCAACCACGGCCGTCGGCCGCAGTGCTGAGCGCCTCCACCCGCCCGACCACCCGGACCCGCCGTCGCAGCGCCGCTGCCACGGCGGGTCAGCCGATTCTGACGCCGATCAGGCAGGTGTCGTCGTCGGTGTCCGCGCTGCTGTAGCGGAGCAGGTGGTCCAGGCGGTGCTCGAGTTCGGCGGGGTCGTCGGACGGTGGCGGGGCCTGGGCGGTGGCCAGCAGGCTGTGCAGGGAGGCCTGCAGGGAACGGTCGCGGCGTTCGATCAGGCCGTCGGTGTACATCATCAGGGTGTCGCCCGGGATCAGCTGGATCTCGCCCTCCTCGTAGTCGGCCTGGTCGATCGCGCCGAGCAGGATGCCGCCGAGGTCGGGCAGCGTCCGCGCCGCTCCGTCCCGGAGCAGGACCGGTGGCAGGTGGCCCGCCCGGGCCCAGCGCAGCCGGCGGGTGGCCGGGTCGTAGACGCCGCAGACGGCGGTGGCGGTGACGTTGTCGGTCAGGTGGTGGGTGACGCTGTTGAGCCAGGCCAGCAGCTGGGCCGGTCCGGCGCCGGTGGCGGCGAGGCCGCGCAGGGCGTTGCGGAGCGCGACCATGCCGGTGGCGGCGTCGATGCCGTGGCCGGCCACGTCGCCGACGCAGAGCAGGATCTGGCCGCTGGGCAGGGCGAGCGCGTCGTACCAGTCGCCGCCGACCAGGTGGTCCTTCTCGGCGGGGCGGTAGCGGACGGCGACCCGCAGGTCGTTCAGGGTCAGCGGGCCGCGGCTGGGCGGCATGATGGCGTGCTGGAGCTGGAGGGCGAGCCGGCTGCGTTCGGCGGCCTGGGCCTCGGTGTGGGCGAGTTGGTCGCGGGTGGCGGCGAGGGCGACCTCGGTCCAGTGCTGGGCGGAGATGTCCTGGTAGGCGCCGCGGACGCCGGCCAGGCGGGACTGCTCGTCGAGGACGGGTTCGGCGACCACCCGGATGTAGCGGGCGACACCGTCGGCGCGCTGGAGCCGGAACGCCGTGGACGCGGCGCGCCGGTGGTGCAGCACGGTGCGCAGGAAGCGCCCGATGGCGTGGGCGTCGTCGGGGTGCGCGTGCTCGGGAAGTTGGTGCAGTGCGATCGGGCGGGCGGTGGGCGGCAGGCCGTGCAGCTCGAACAGCGGCTCGTTCCAGGCGATCTGGCCGGTGGTCAGGTTCTCCTCGAAGCCGCCGATCCGGCCGAGGCGCTGGGCGTGCTGGAGCAGCCGGGCGACCCGCGGGGTGCCGTCGTCGAGGCGCCAGACGACGGCCAGGTGCCGGCCGTGGCGGCTGATGCTGACCCGGGCCTCGGTGGTCAGCGGGACGCCGTCGACCAGGGCCGCCAGCCGCATGCTCTCGGCGCGGAACGGCTCGCCGGTCGCGAAGACGTGCTCGACCTTCTCGAAGAGTCCGCCGGGTTCGGCGGCCAGCGGGTAGGCGTCCAGCAGCCGGGTGCCGACCACGGCGCCGGGCCGGCGGCCGGCGAAGTCGACGAAGCCGGGGTTGACGTGCCGGATCAGGAAGCGCAGGGGCAGGTCGGGCGCGCCGGTGAGGGGTTCCAGGACGAGGCAGGGGTCGTGGAGGCCGTCGGCGAGCTGGAGCAGTTCGGTGAGCTGCTGGTCGGCGCTCTCGCCGGCCGGGTGTCCGGGCCCGGTGGCGGGCTGTGATTCGAGGGCGGTGGCGCACAGTTCGGCCAGTGCCTCGATCTGGCGACGTTCGGGCCGGCTGTGCGGGGGCAGTTCGCCGCTCCAGCAGATCTCCAGGGCGCCGATGATCCGGCCGGCCGAGCCGACGGGGAGGGCGACGCGTCCGCCGGAGAGCTGGTGGTGGCCGATGGACGGCAGGCCGGCGTCGGCCAGTGACGGGTAGTCGGCGGTGTGGCGGCGGTCGAGCGCCTGGCGGGCGGGGGTCGGTACGCCGGGTGGTACGTAGCGCCAGCGGGCCGGTTCGCCCGCGTCGAAGCCGGCGCTGCCGGCCAGCGAGAGCGACTGGTCGGGGTGGGCGGCCCAGATCGCGACCGCCTCCGCGCCGAGCGGCCGCAGGGCGTGGTCCAGCATCGAGGCGGCGACCGCCTCCGCGTCGGCCCCGGCGAGGGCGCCGGCCTCGGCGGCGCGCAGCCGCAGCCCGACCGAGGGGGCGTCCGGGGCGGTGGCCGCGGTGACGAACTCGCGGGCGGCGGCGGCGATCCGGTCGGCGGACCGCCGGTTGACCAGGTCGGCCGCCAGTTCCAGGACGGAGAGGCCGGCCTGTTCGGCGAGGGTGTCGAGCTGTCCGGCCGCCTGGGTCGGGCTGCAGCTGAGCCGTTCGATCAGGATGCCCATGGCCATCTCGACCAGGGCGCGGCCCTCGGTCCCGGCCTGGGCCCGTTCCAGTTCGTCGCGCAGCCGCTCGACGGTGCTGGCGAGCCGGCCGACCGCGCGGGGGTCCCAGGGGGTGAGGCCGTCGGTGGTGAGGCCGTCGGTGGGGGGATCGGCCCCCGGGTCCCGGGCGAGGACGGCGACGCCGGGCGCCGGGTCGGGGGCGGGTTCGCCGGGGCCGTCCGTGTCGGGGCGGGGGCCGGCGGGTCCTGGTCCGCTCTGGTGGGGGTCGTGCACGACGGGTTGCTCCTCGGGTGTCGGGGCACCGGTCGGGCGCCGAACGGCCGGGCGGACGCGGGTCAGACGGTCAGCCGGCTCTTGATCCGGGCCATCAGGTCGTGCGCGTCCACCGGCTTGGTGACGTAGTCGCTGGCGCCGGCGGCGAGGCTCTTCTCACGGTCGCCGACCATCGCCTTGGCGGTGACGGCGATGATCGGCAGGTCGGCGTGTTCGGGCATCGCGCGGATCGCCGCGGTGGCCGCGTACCCGTCCATCTCGGGCATCATCACGTCCATCAGGATGACATCGATCCCGGGGTGGGCGGCCAGGGTGTCGATCGCGGCGCGGCCGTTCTCGGCCTGCAGCACGCGCATGCCGTGGAGTTCGAGGATGCCGGTGATGGCGTAGAGGTTGCGGTCGTCGTCGTCGACCACCAGGACGGTCCGGCCGGCGAAGGCGGTGTCGAGGTCGTCGGCGGGCGGCTGGGCGGCGGCCTCGGCCCGGACCGGGGGCAGCACGTCGCCGGGCCGCTCGGCGCTCAGGTGCAGGGCGATCCGTTCGCGCAGCTCGTCGAGGCTGGAGATGAGTTCCAGCGGGCGGCCGGCCGCGCGGTCGTGCAGGGCCTGTTCCTCGTCGGCGCCGAGGCGGCGGCCGTGGTGGGCGAGGACGGGCACGCCGCGCAGGGCCGGGTCGCGGTGCATCTCGCCGAGGAAGCGTTCGGCGGCCCCGTCGGGCAGGTCGAGTTCGAGGACCACGCAGTGGCAGGGGGTGGTGGCCAGTGCGGCGGCCGCCTCCTGCGCGCCCACGGCGGTGACCAGCTCCACCGGGCCGCGGGTGTCGCCGCCGCGGGGGTGGCCGCCGGGGTCGGCGAGGTCGGCCAGCGCGCTCTCGGCGACCAGCGAGAGCAGGCCGCGGGGACGGTCCTCGACGACCAGCAGCCGGCGCGGTCGGACCGGCGCGGCGGCGGGTGCGGCGGGGGTGGTGCGCCGTTCGCCACCGGCGGGGGCGCTCACGGCCTCGGGCTCGGTCCGGGTGCCGGGGACGCCGGGTCCGGCGAGGTCGGCGCGGTCGGCGGGCAGGTACAGGGTGAAGGTGGAGCCCTGGCCGACGGTGCTCTCGGCGGTGATCACCCCGCCGAGCAGGAAGGCGATCTCGCGGCTGATCGACAGTCCGAGGCCGGTTCCGCCGTACCGGCGGCTGGTGGTGCCGTCGGCCTGCTGGAAGGCGCCGAAGACGGTCTCCAGGTGCTGCGGGGCGATGCCGATGCCGGTGTCGTGGACCCGGAACGCGATCACCGGGCCGCCGCGCCGGGCCGCCTCGGGTGCCTGCCGCTCCTCGACCAGCCCGATCCGCAGCTCCACCCCGCCGCGCTCGGTGAACTTGACGGCGTTGGAGAGCAGGTTGCGCAGCACCTGCCGGAGCCGGTAGTCGTCGGTCAGCAGGCCCTCCGGTACCTCGGGGGCCAGGGTCACGTCGAAGGTCAGGCTCTTCTGGCCGGTCAGCGGCCGGAACGTCGACTCGACGTAGTCCAGCAGCCGGCGCAGCGGCACGTGCTCGGGGCTGATGTCCATCTTGCCGGCCTCGACCTTGGAGAGGTCCAGGATGTCGTTGATCAGCTGCAGCAGGTCGGAGCCGGCGGAGTGGATGATGCCGGCGTACTCGACCTGCTTGGCGGTCAGGTTGCGGGCCGGGTTCTGGGCGAGCAGCTGGGCGAGGATCAGCAGGCTGTTGAGCGGGGTGCGCAGCTCGTGGCTCATGTTGGCGAGGAACTCGGACTTGTACTTGGAGGCCAGTGAGAGCTGGTGGGCGCGGTCCTCGAGTTCCTGCCGGGCCTGCTCGATCTCCAGGTTCTTGGTCTCGATGTCGCGGTTCTGCGCGGCCAGCAGCTCGGCCTTGTCCTCGAGTTCGGCGTTGGACTCCTGGAGTTCCTCCTGCCGGGCCTGCAGTTCGCGCGAGCGGGCCTGCAGTTCGGCGGTCAACCGCTGGGACTCGCCGAGCAGTTCGTCGGTCCTGGCGTTGGCGACGATGGTGTTGACGTTGACGCCGACGACCTCCATCAGCTGTTCCAGGAAGTCCCGGTGGACCTGGGTGAAGGCGCGGACGGTGGCCAGCTCGATCACGCCGAGCACCTGGTCCTCCACCACGATCGGCAGGACCACCAGCGAGACGGCCTCGGTGCGGCCGAGGCCGGAGGAGACCGTCACGTAGCCGGGCGGCAGGTCGTCGACGGCGATGGTGCGGCGGCTGCGGGCCGCCTGGCCGACGAAGGACTGGCCGAGCCCGAAGCGCCGGACGGCCGCCCCGTCGTGGCGGGCGTAGGAGCCGATCAGGTTGAGGTGGGTGGTGTCCTCGCTCTCCTCGGCGAGGTAGAACGCGCCGTACTGGGCGTGCACCAGCGGGGTCAGCTCGTCCATGACCAGCTCGGCGACCACGTCGAGGTCGCGCTGGCCCTGCATCAGGCCGGAGATCCGGGCCAGGCTGGACTTGAGCCAGTCCTGTTCCTCGTTGGCGCGGGTGGTCTCGCGCAGCGACTCCACCATGAAGTTGACGTTGTCCTTGAGGTCGGCGACCTCGCCGGAGGCGTCCACGGTGATCGAGCGGGTCAGGTCGCCGGCGGCGACGGCGCTGGTCACCTCGGCGATGGCACGGACCTGGCGGGTGAGGTTGCCGGCCAGTTCGTTGACGTTCTCGGTGAGCCGCTTCCAGGTGCCGGAGACGCCTTCGACCTCGGCCTGGCCGCCGAGCCGGCCTTCGCTGCCGACCTCGCGGGCCACCCGGGTGACCTCGGCGGCGAACGAACTCAGCTGGTCGACCATGGTGTTGATGGTGGTCTTGAGTTCCAGGATCTCGCCGCGGGCGTCGACGTCGATCTTGCGGGTGAGGTCGCCGTTGGCGACGGCGGTGGTCACCTGGGCGATGTTGCGGACCTGGCTGGTGAGGTTGTGGGCCATGAAGTTGACGTTGTCGGTGAGGTCCTTCCAGGTCCCGGCGACGTTGGGGACCCGGGCCTGCCCGCCGAGGGTGCCCTCGGTGCCCACCTCGCGGGCGACCCGGGTCACCTCGTCGGCGAACGCGGAGAGCGTGTCGACCATGGTGTTGATGACGCCGGCCAGCGCGGCGACCTCGCCCTTGGCCTCGACGGTGATCTTCTGCGACAGGTCGCCCTTGGCGACGGCGGTGGCGACCTGCGCGATCGAGCGGACCTGTCCGGTCAGGTTGGAGGCCATCACGTTGACGTTGTCGGTGAGGTCCTTCCAGGTACCGGAGACGCCGCGGACGGTCGCCTGGCCGCCGAGGTTGCCCTCGGTGCCGACCTCGCGGGCGACCCGGGTCACCTCGTCCGCGAACGCCGACAGCTGGTCGACCATCGTGTTGATGGTCTCCTTGAGCTCCAGGATCTCCCCGCGCGCGTCCACCCTGATCTTCTGCGACAGGTCGCCGCGGGCGACCGCGGTGGTGACCTCGGCGATCGAGCGGACCTGGGCGGTCAGGTTGTCCGCCATCACGTTGACGGACTCGGTGAGGTCGCGCCAGGTCCCGGAGACGTCCCGGACGTCGGCCTGCCCGCCGAGCCGGCCCTCGGTCCCCACCTCACGGGCCACCCGCGTCACCTCGCCCGCGAACGAACCCAGCTGGTCCACCATCGTGTTGATGGTCTCCTTGAGCTCCAGGATCTCGCCGCGCGCATCGACCGTGATCTTCTGCGACAGGTCGCCCTCGGCGACCGCGGTGGCGACCTGCGCGATCGAGCGGACCTGGTCCGTGAGGTTGCCGGCCATCGAGTTGACCGAGTCGGTGAGGTCGCGCCAGGTCCCGGAGACGCCCTTGACGTCGGCCTGCCCGCCGAGCCGGCCCTCGGTCCCCACCTCACGGGCCACCCGCGTCACCTCGCCCGCGAACGAACCCAGCTGGTCCACCATCGTGTTGACGGTGTTCTTCAGCTCCAGGATCTCGCCGCGCGCATCGACCGTGATCTTCTGCGACAGGTCGCCCCTGGCGACCGCCGTGGTCACCTGGGCGATGTTGCGGACCTGGTTGGTCAGGTTGCCGGCCATGAAGTTGACCGAGTCGGTGAGGTCGCGCCAGGTCCCGGCCACCCCGGGGACCTGGGCCTGCCCGCCGAGCCGGCCCTCGCTGCCGACCTCACGGGCGACGCGCGTCACCTCGCCCGCGAACGAACCCAGCTGGTCCACCATCGTGTTGACGGTGTTCTTCAGCTCCAGGATCTCGCCGCGGGCCGCCACGTCGATCTTCTGGGAGAGGTCGCCCTTGGCCACCGCCGTGGCGACCTGGGCGATGTCCCGCACCTGGGAGGTGAGGTTGCCCGCCATCGCGTTGACCGAGTCGGTCAGGTCCTTCCAGGTGCCCGACACCCCCGGCACCTCGGCCTGCCCGCCCAACTGCCCCTCGGTGCCCACCTCGCGGGCCACCCGGGTCACCTCGGAGGTGAACAGCGACAGCTGGTCGACCATGCCGTTGAACACCAGGGCGATCTCGCCGAGCAGGCCGTTGGCCTCGACCGGGAGCGTGGTCCCGAAGTCGCCGTCCCGTACGGCGGTCAGACCGGCCAGCAGCAGCCGCAGTTCGGGCTCGCCGACCCGCACCGCGTCGAGGCGCACCGCGTCGGGGTCCGGGCCGTCGGCGTGCGGTCCGCCGGCGTTCGGCCGGTCGGCGTGCGCTCGGTCGGCCGGCGCTCCGTCGAGGTGCGGCCGGTCGGCCCGTACGCCCTGCGCGGGCACCTCGGGGGCCGGTACCCCGTCGACCGGCGCACCGGCGGTCGCCACAGTGTCGGTCGGCACTCCGGCGGTCGGCGCGTCGGCGGTCGCCACAGTGTCGGCCGTCGCGGCACCCGGGCCGGTCGCAGGAGCGGACTTGGTCGAGCCAGCCATGGAACGTCGCCTCCGTGGCGGGCTGTGCCCCCGCCGTTGCCACCCCGGCCCGCGGCGCCGGCAGGTCGCGCCGGGCGTCTCGGGTTTCACTCGCCGACACGGGAACGTGCCGCCTGGAGGCTACCCGACGGGTTCCACCGGGTGCGAACACTTCACGACATGTGTGCAGGACCCGCCGCAAGTCCGGGCAGCTCGAGCTCCGCCCAGACCACCTTCCCGGACGCGTCCGGTCCCGGGGTGCAGCCCCACCGGCTGGCGAGCATCGCCACGGCGCGCAGCCCGTAGCCGCCCGGGCGGCCGGGCAGCTGCGGCGGGATCCGGGCGGGGACCTGCGCAGCGGGGGCCGGCGGGGTCGGTGGGGCCATCGGGACCAGCGGGGCGGGGGCGGCCGGGCTCAGGTCGGTGACCTCGATGCGCAGCGTGTGCGCGGCGACGGCGATCACCAGTTCGGCGGCGCCGCCCGCGTGGCGGCAGGCGTTGGTGACGAGTTCGGAGACGACCAGCAGCACGTCCTCGGTCCGGGCCCGCCGCTGCGCGTCGTCGGCCGGGAGCCAGCCCCATTCCCGCAGGACGGAGGCGGCGTGGTCGCGGCTGCGGCCGATGGCGCCGGCCCGGCCGGACAGCGCGAGGCGGCGGACCGGGCCCGGCCGGAGGGCGGACGCGGCGCCGACGGCGGCCGTGGTGGTGCCCTGGTCCGTGTCCATGTCGCGCCCGCCTCTCCCGACGGCACCGGTCGGCCGGTGCCGGACTTCCCGTACGTCCGTCTGCCCTCCCGTCTGCCCTCCCGCACCGCGGGAACACCTCACCGTGACCCCGCACCACGGCCGTCCCGGCCGCGGCCGCAGCCGGGCGGAAACCGAGGTGACTATCCGGCCGGAAGCGGGGCAGGCGAGGCCCTGTCAACGATTTGGAGGTCGTTCACCATGGTTCCTCTTCTGCTGGTCCTTCTGCTGGCCGTGATCCTCTTCGGCGCGGGTTTCGCCCTCAAGGCGCTCTGGTGGGTGGCGGTCATCGTTCTGGCGGTGTGGCTGATCGGGTTCGTGGCCCGGGGCACCGGCGCTTCCGGCAGCCGGGGCCGCTGGTACCGCTGGTGACCTACCGCGGTGACGTACGCCGGTGACACGGACGAGGGGGCGCGCCTTCCGGGGCGCGCCCCCTCGTCCGTGTCCACGCCCTGCCGCGCCTCCGCGCACCCGCCGGCTCCGCCCGGTCGAGGTGCCGCGGCCCGTGGTGCGAGGATGGAAGCCGACGGCATCCGGCGGTCCGGCCGTCCGCCCACCTCGCGGCCCGGCCGGGACGGGCCGGCAGGAGGATCCCATGACAGCTCCCCTTCGCGGCCGGCCCGGCCCCGTGAGCGGCGGGCTGGACCTCGGGCCGGGCCCCGGGACGCAGGTCCTGCGGGTGGCCGTGGTCGGCTCGGGTCCGGCCGGCCTGTACACGGCCGAGGCACTGGTCAAGCAGACCGCGCAGGCGGCTCAGGCCGCCGACGGCGCCGCGGTGCGGGTGACGGTGGACGTCCTGGACCGCCTGCCCACCCCGTACGGTCTGGTGCGCTACGGCGTCGCCCCCGACCACCCGTCGATCCGGTCGATCGCCGACTACCTCCGGCGGGTGCTGGAGGACCCCCGGGTGCGGTTCCTCGGCGGGCTGCGGCTCGGCGGCGAGGTGACCCGCGAGATGCTGCTGTCCTGCTACGACGCGGTGGTGTACGCGACCGGCGCCCCGCTGGACCGGCGGCTGGGCGTGCCCGGCGAGGAACTGCCGGGCAGCGCGGCGGCCGCCGACTTCGTGCGCTGGTACTGCGGGCACCCGGACGCCGACCCCGGCCGGTTCGCCCTGGACGCGGTCTCGGTAGCGGTGATCGGGGCCGGCAACGTGGCGCTGGACGTGGCCCGGGTCCTGGCCCGCCCGGCCGCCGACTTCGGCCCGACCGACGTACCGGATCCGGTGCTCGCCGCGCTGGCCGCCAGCCGGGTCCGGGAGATCCACGTGATCAGCCGCCGGGGGCCCGCCGAGGCCCGGTTCACCACCAAGGAGCTGCGCGAACTCGGTGGGCTGCCGGGTGTCGACATCGCCGTCGACGCCTCGCCCGGCCACCTCGCCGGTGCCTTCCCGGGGGACGCCGGTGCCTCCCCGGGGGACGGCGTGCGGCCCCCCGGTGCGGACCCGGCGGACCGCCGGGTCCGGGGCAACCTGGCCGTCGTGGCCGACTGGGCCGCCCGGGGGCCCCACGGCGGCGGCCGCCGGGTGTGCTTCCGGTTCTGGCGCCGCCCGGTGGAGGTCCTCGGGCCCGGACGGGTGACGGCGCTGCGGCTGGAGCGGACCGCCCCGGGCGCGGCCGGCGGGGCCGTGGGCACCGGGGTGTACGAGGTCCTGCCCGTCCAGCTGGTGCTGCGCTCGGTCGGTTACCGCTCCGCGCCGCTCGCCGGGGTGCCCTTCGACGAACGGCGTGCCGTGGTCCCCAACGCCGAAGGGCGGGTCCTGGGCGCCGACGGCCGGCCCCGGCCGGGCGAGTACGTCGCCGGCTGGCTGAAGCGCGGGCCCTCCGGCGTGATCGGCACCAACAAGGCGGACGCCGCGCAGACCGTCCGTTCGCTGCTCGCCGACCGGCTCCCGGGCGGCGCCCCGCCCCACCACGCGGACCCCGGCGCGCCACCCCTGGCCGAGCGGCTCGCGGCCCGCGGGGTCCGTCCGGTGACGTACGCCGAGTGGCTGGGCATCGACGAGCGCGAGCACCGGACCGCCGCCGCGCTCGGCCGCGGCGAGCGGGTCAAACTGAGCGGCTGGGACGCCCTGAACACGGCCAGCGGCCACCCGCGATCCGGCTGAACGACCCACGGGATCGGGCGAGTTCACGCGAAACCCGCACGGAGCGGGCGCGGGCTTGCCAGATTGTGGGGATGAGCCACCCACCGACCATCGAGGACCGGGCCGCGACGGCCGGGTCGGGCCGCACCCGGACGACGATCGCCAACCCGTGGATCGGCGGCCTGATCGGTCTGCTGCTCGGCGCCCTGGTCACCGCCACCACCATCCTGCTCACCGTCCACCCGGCCGCCGCGCCGTCCGGTACCACCGGCGGCCCGCTCACCGCGCCGTCCGAGCTGCCCGGATTCACCACCTACCGGTCGGCGGTGACCGCGCTCGACGCGGACAAGGGCGCGGCGGAGGGCGACCGGGTCACCGACGAGGACACCCGCACCGCCGAGCAGCTCTCCGAGGCGTACGGCGGCGCCGCCGGGCTCGCCCGGCGCTACGCGGACCGGCAGCTGGAGCAGACCTTCCTGCTGGTGGCCGTCCGCGCCAACACCCCCGGCCCCTGGGTCGCGTACCAGGACGCGGCGCGGCTCGGGCTGGTCCGGGCACCGGAGGAGGTGCGGCGCATCGGCGAGGTGTCTTGCCTGATCGCCAACCAGCCGACCAACGCGGGCGGCACACCGGCGGACGACACCGTCAACGTGGTGCTCTGCCAGCGCGCCGCCCGCGGGCTGACGGTCCAGATCCGGTACCCCGGCGGCGACCTGCGCAACCGGCCGGAGCAGACCGCGGAGCTGATCGACACGGTCTGGTCCCAGCTCTCCTGAGGACCGGTCACGCCGTCCGGGCTACACCCGCTGCAAGTCGGCGCGCGCCGGTGCCGCGGCCCACGCCAGCGAGTACCAGGAGAGCACCACCAGCACCAGCACGCTCGGAAGTTCGGCGCAGTAGGCCAGGACCTGGGCGGTGAGCAGCGGGGCACCGCGGTGCGCGGACCAGAGGTCGAAGAAGGCGTCCATGAACAGCAGCACGGCGGTCGCGGAGGCGATCGGGCTGGTCGCCCGGTGGCGGCGGCGGACCAGCGCGGCGAGCAGGAGCAGCGCCGTCACCTCGATGAGGTCGAGCCAGACCCAGGAGTTGGACAGGTTGCGGGCACCGAAGTGGCCCTTGGCGGTGAGCGCGAGCACGACGATCCAGGGCAGCAGCAGCACCGCGGCGGCCCGCAGGGCGACCGGCAGGCGGCGGCGGATCGCCGGTTCACGGGCGTCGAGTGCGCTGCGGAGACCGGACATCCGCCGATCCTAACCGGGGGCGGGCCGGCGCCCGGCCCGGGCCCCGTCCCTCGGGCCCCGCTCCTCGGGGAGGTCGGGCGTCAGGGGTCGAGGCCTTCGACGACGGCGACGGTCACCGCGGCGTAGGCGGCGTGCGGCACGATGTCGGCGATCCAGTCCTTGAGCGCCCAGGTGCGCGGGTCGGTGACCTTGAGGACGGTCATCGGGCCGTTGGTGCCGATCAGCGCGCCGACGCCGGCCACGACGTAGGTGACGGCGGTGGACGGACGCCAGCCCGCCGCGCGCGCCACTCCCAGGGCCACTCCCATGCCGACCCCGGCCGCGATCCCTGTCAGCGGGCCGAGGCCCGCGGTGCGGTTCTCCCGCTCCTTCCGGTCCCCGGGCACCTGGACGTGCACGGCCTCGGAGAGCTTCTCGACGGTCACCTCGGGGGTCGAGCTCGCGGGCCGGGCCCGGACGACCATGTCGAGGTAGCCGACGGTGTTCAGCGCCGTCGTACCGGCGGCGCCGGCGGCGGCTCCGGCCAACGCTCCCTGCAGCAGCGTCGTCATGGCTTCTCCCGTGGGCTGGGTGGGGGGCGCGAGCAGGCAGGCCGTACGGTGGCATCGGGGACGCTGTGTCAGCAGCCCCGGGCGAGGCTCCGGCGCCGCACGCCCGTCACGGCAGCCCGGCGCCCGCGAACACGCCAATCCAGTCAACACCCGGCCACCGACCGACGCCACCGGGCTCCCGCACGCCCCGGGGGCGGTGCTGCGTTCCGGGAACTCGCCTGTGTCGGGCGGCCCGGTCCCTCCCGCCGCCGAGAGAAGTCGTGCTCAGAGCCGTGGAAAGCCGCGACGCGGAGCATTGCGACTGGCCTCGGAGGCCGCGTGGTCAATGGCGCGGGACATTCGCCGAGGTACGCCGGAGCCCGGTTGACGCCGGAGCCGGTGACGCTGTGCGGCCGATCGACAGCTCGCGTGGCGGAGGCGCCCGGGCTGTAGGCCTCGATGGAGAGCAACGCCGAACCCACCGACGTCGGCCGCCGCGCCTGAGCAGTCCGGCGGTCCTTGGCTGCGGACTCGATTTCATGCCGCTCAAACGCCAGGATTTGCACCTGTGCAACCATCAGCTGTCGCAGCATCCCCCTGCCAAGGCGACCGGGGCCTGATGGTCGGTCAGCGGCCGATTCGGTCCGCGTCATAGACGCAGGCCGTCACCGGGTAGCCCAATCGCCCCTTGCCGACGATCGCATAAACATGTCCTGCTGGCACCAGATCCACCTTCACGGTCCGGCATACCACGCACGCCCGGCCGTGCAGCTGCGCGGTGTTCACCAGGATCTGGTGAAGCATCCCGCCCGGCGGCTCCCACTCGACCCAGCTGGCGCCGCGGACCTGCCGTAGCGTCCGGGCGAGAAGCTGCACGTCGACGAAGCACTCCGGGTGATCCGGGTCCGGCGGCACGAGCCAGTACGGGCCGGGCGGGTGCAACACCGCTGCACCCGGAACCGCGAGGTGATGGCCGACGCCGAGCAGTTGCGCAGGCTCCTCGAAGGCGCCCGGGCCTATACCGGCGGCCACGAGGAAGTACAGACGCGGCTCGCGCGATGCATCGCGGATGACCGGCCCAGGGCTGTGCCCTGTCTCGGCGTCGATCAGGGCGAGCGCGGCCAATCCGATGTGCTGAGCCACCCGGACAGCGTCCCAGTCCGCGCCGGCGGCGACCGGCACCACCGTGTCGTCCGGCGGCATCCACCCCGGCACCTGCTGTCCGCGCTCCGTCTCCATCTGCACCTCTCCTGACGTTCCGGCTGGTCAGGAAAGTGTGATCGCCACCGGGCCCGGCAACTCACACAGCGGCGTGTCAGTGCCTGGTCACAGCCCCAGCCACATCGCATACCCGGACACGGTGTCGGTCAGGGACGGCTGGACTCGCAGGACGCCGGCCATGGTCTCCCGCACGGCGGGGCTGTGCCGGGCCTGCTGCGGCGCGAGCTGCCGAGCCACGAGCAGGCTGCGGAACGCCCCGTCGGTGCGGCCGGTCCACAGCTGCGCCCGGGCGATCTCCGCGTGATGGTGTGCGGCCCGGGAGGCCGGCCAGTCGTCCGGGCGATGTCGAGGGCCTGCCGGTACATGTCCTGGTCGATCAGGCAGCTGACTTCGTGGACCGCGACGTTGGTCGGACCGAAGGACAGCCACATCAGCTCGGTCACCTCACCGGTGCGGTCCGCGATCCGCCGGGCCTCCCCGATGTTGCCTTCGACCGCCTCCGGGTGCTGCGCCCGCGCGGCGAGCACGGCGGCGGCGAGGTGGACCTGCCCCGTGACGGTGTCGCGCACGAGGCCTTGGTCGGCCTGGGCGGCGGTCGTCCGGGCGAGCTCGGCGATCCGGATACCCGTCCGATATTGCCCGGCCCGCAGGTAGGCCAACGCGCGGTTGTACAGGCGGATCGTGGCGGTCGCGGCGTCGGACGCCCGGTCTGCGGCCCAGCCCATCCGGTCGAGTGCGATGCTGCCGAGATCGTGGAATCCGAGCTTCGAGGCCACGTCGAACCCGCAGCGGTACTGGGTGGCCAGGGCCAGCCACAGCCGCTGGTCCCCGGTCGTGTGCGCTGCGGTGGTGGTCTCGCTGATCAGCCCGGCCAATTCGGCTGCAGCGGCCCGAAGGTCCGAGGCGCGGATCAGTCGGCAGATCCGTTCGGTGTGCTCCACCAAGTCGGCGGGCGGGCGGGGTGCGACGTCCGGGTCCGCCCCCAGGTCGAAGAGGTCGAGGGCTTCGCGGATCGGCTGGATCAGACCGTCGAGCTGGTCCCGGCGGAGCTCCTCGAGGTACGGCCGGCCTTGCAGGTCGGCAACCGGGACGGAGAACGCCCGGGCCAGCGCGGCGAGGACGGCCGGGCCGGCCTGCCGCTTGCCCTGCTCGACCTGCGACACCATCGACACGGACACCTGCGCGGCCTGTGCCAGCCCGGTCTGGGTCAGGTGCCGGAGCTTCCGCGCCCGGGCCACCCGCTTGCCCACGGTCTCCGGCTCGAAGTCCACCTGCACGGCCCACCTCCACGCGCCCGACGTCCCGTCAGACGGTACTCGGACCAGTCCGGTGCGGGGCCGTGAACTGTTCACACTTGCACCCGCCCCGGGGCGAGAGGTTGCATGGCCGCATGCCCGCTCCCGTGCTGTACCTGCTCGGCTCCGCCGCCCCGCCGATCCTGGACGCGACGAAGGTCATCACCCAGGCCCAGGCTCGCGGATGGGACGTCGTCCTCGGCCTGACCCCGACCGCCGCGGACTGGCTGCACGGCGACCTGGCCTACCTGGAGGAGCTGACCGGGCACCCGGTGAAGTCCCGGTACCGGCGGCCGGGCGAGCCCAACCCGCTCCCGCCGGCCGACACGATCCTGTTCGCCCCCGCTACGCTGAACTCGATCAACTCGCTGGCGCTCGGGATCACCACCTCGTGGGCCATCGGGTACGCAGCTGAGGCAATCGGCAAGCGGATCCCGTTGCTGGTGATGCCGTGCACCAATACCGCACTGACCGCTCACCCGCAGTTCGACCGGTCCATCGAGGCGCTCCGCGGCGCAGGCGTACGGGTGCTACTCGGCGGCGGCTGCTACGTCCCGAATGAGCCTGGCATGGGCAACCCTGCCGCCTATCCGTGGGATGCGGCTCTCGAAGCGCTCAGGTGACTTTCCGTGATCCGCACGATCCAGGGATTCTTCGAAAGCCCCGGCGGACTGCGGCACAGATGGGGGGACCACAAACCTCGTACCTCTGACGCTGAGTGCGCGTCCAGGTTTGTCGGGCTGTGTCCGCGGGCGCGATCGTTCACGTGTCCAGTTCTACGCTCCCGGTCTGCAGCAGGTGACCGGTCCGAATGGTCAGCCGCTCCCAGGCGGATGTCGCACGATCGTGCCCCGCAGCCATCCGCCCGGCGCACGCCGAGTGGCGGACCCACCGCGGGTCCGGGAACAGTCGGTACATGACACAGACCACGTGGACCGAAGCCAGAATCATGCTCCCCGCCACCGAGGGCGGGCACGCCGCAGACCAGGGTATGACGCGTGTCGGCCCGGAGGGCTGGGTGCACGTCAGGAAGGACGGCGGGGGTTTTGCGTCCTACCCTCCGAAGTCGGTCTTCTCCATCGTCTGGCTGAGCGACCCGTGGGTCGCGGACCAGTAGCGCATGCGGAAGGGCCCCGGCGTCCGCCGGGGTCCTTCTCGTTGCGCTGAGCCGCGCCGCACCGCTGGAGGCGTCGTTCGCCGGGGCCGCCGGGCCGTCAGGCGTGTGGGGCGGCTGGCTTCCCCGGCTGGTGGGCGGCGCCGAGCGGGGCGAGTACGGTCGCGGCCGACGCCACCGACTCGGCGAGGAGGGCGGCGGTGCGGCCCGCCTCGTAGAGCTGCTCGCGGGCGTCGCGGGCCGCCCGGAGCGCGTCGTGGGCCGCGTCGTCACCGGCGCCGCGCTGGGGCCCGATCCGTCCGGCGGCCTGTTCGCTGCTGAGGAACGAGGCCAGCTGGTCGAGGAGTTCGGGCAGCCGGGCGGTCAGCCCCGCGAGCGCCGCCACGGTCTCCACGGCGTCCGCCGGGTGCACCAGCCCGGGGCGGCCGTCGGGGCCGGTGCTCAGTGCGGCGGACCGGACCAGTTCGGCGGCTTCGGCGGTCAGCTCCGCGGTGGACAGGTTCACCGGTACGTGGCTGTTCATCATGGTCTCCTTCGACGGCCGGGCCCGGTGCGGACCCGGGCCCTCGTCTGCCCCGGCCGGGCGCGATCAGCCACGGGTGGACGGAAGTTGGCCAGGACTCGCCCCCGGCGTGCGGCACCGGCGCGACTTGCGCGGCCCGAGGTCGGTCACCGTGGCGCCGGACGGACGGGGCTGCGGGGACCGGGCGGCCTGTGCTGGTACGGCCGTCGTGGAAGGTCACCGTCCACCCGCCGCCCAGTTCGGCGGCCGGTCGGCCGGCCGTTGCCGCACCCCGGGCGTGGAACTGCTCCTGCACGGCCGGGGACGGGAAGGCCGAGGAGGCCGGGTCGTCGTGCACCAGGACGGCGTCGAATTCGGCGGCCCAGGTGTCGAGGCTTTCGGCCAGGTCGGCGGAGAGGCCCGGCACCGGGTCCTCGGGGGGAGCGATGTCGCCCCTCTCCTCGGGGGCGGTGAGCCGGAGTGGGTTGCAACCGGAGTCGGCGAGGACCCGGATCGGCTGGGCCTCCGCCGGGGCCGGTCGGCGGGGTCGGGGGCTCCGCCCGGCGGGCGCGGCCCGCCCTGCGGTGCGCCGGGCGTGGCGGGGTCCATGACTGTCGTCTCCGGGGCAGGGTGTTGCTGCTTCGGGTGGGTGCAGCCCGGGGTGGTGATCGGGCCCGGCGCCGGGTCCGGGCGCATCCGGACGGCGGGCCGTCAGAAGCGCCGCCAGCGGGCCGAGGCGAAGGAGAACACGCCGAACAGCGACAGGCCGAGGGCGACCAGGACCAGCAGCCACGGCCCGGCCCGGGTGCCCGCGAAGGCCCGGAGGGTGTCGTCGAGCCCCTTGGCCCGGTACGGGTCGAAGCGGACGGCCGCGGTGACGACGAAGGCGCCCGCCGCAGCGAAGACCGTCCCTCGGGCCGCGTTGCCCGCCACTCCGCAGGCGGTGACCCAGCGCCGGGTCCAGGTGCCCATCCCCCCGGTGTCCAGTTCCCGCAGGAAGCGGCGGCGGACCGCGCGGACGGCCATGCCGGCCCCCGCCGTCGCGAGGGCGACGCCGGCGGCGCCCAGCAGCCACCGGCCGGCGGGCAGGGCGAGGGCGGACGCCGTCCAGTCCCGGGACTGGCTGTCGCCGTCGCCCTGCCCGCCGGCGCCGACCGCGAAGGCGGCGGTCCCCCAGCTGACGGCGGCGTAGAAGGTGGCGCGGCCCGCATCCATCAGGCATCTGCCCGCTCTTCCGCTCTTGCGTCCGAAGCCCGCGCAGGACACGGCCGAGCAGGCCCGCCACAGGGCCATGCTCGCGAACCCGGCCACCAGCAGCCAGAGCGCCGCCGCGCCGAACGGTCCGCCTGCGATCTCGCGCAGCGCGCCCTGCCGGTCGGCCTCCCCTGTACCCCGTCCGAACGCGATCCGAATCGCGAGGGTGCCCACCACGAGGTAGACGACGCCCCGCGCGGTGAACCCGGCCCGTCCGGCCCACCGCAGCGCCCACGGCCCGGCCTCGTCGACGTCCGGCAGAGCCGAACCCATCTGCTGCGTAAGCCTGTTGGATGGCATCACGGGGCCCCTCCGGTGG
Source organism: Kitasatospora sp. NPDC048540 (assembly GCF_040651175.1). Taxonomy (NCBI): domain Bacteria; kingdom Bacillati; phylum Actinomycetota; class Actinomycetes; order Kitasatosporales; family Streptomycetaceae; genus Kitasatospora; species Kitasatospora sp. NPDC048540. Next base: position 191,070 of record NZ_JBEZIR010000002.1, on the reverse strand, counting down.
CCGGGCGCACCGCGCGTCCGCGCGGCTTGCCGGGGCGCGTCTGCCCGCGATGGCGGCGGTCACACCGAGCCTCCGGGTCGGCGGCGGCGGGCCGCGGCGGCAGGCGGGCCGGACCGGCGAGCGGCCCGACCGCCTTGACTTCAACCTCACTTCAGCTTCTAGGTTCAACCATGTGCCCCGGAACCCTCCGGCGGCAGCCGGCCGAGCGCGAGGAGAACCACCATGTCAGAGACCGGAACCGGGACCGCAGCCGCCTTCGAGGTACCCGAGCGCTACCGCCGGGCCGTGGTCCCGCACATCATGGTCGACGACGCGGTTGCGGCGATCGAGTTCTACCGGCACGCGTTCGGCGCGCGCGAGGACGTCCGGATCGACGCTCCGGGGGGCGGGGTCCTGCATGCGGAGATCAGCATCGGCGGGTCGGTGCTGATGCTGGGCGACGCCGGGGCGGCGGAGGCGGGGTCCGGCTCCTTCGCGCCGCCGCCCGTGCTCGGCGGCGGGACCTCCGTCATGCTGCACGTGTTCGTACCGGACGTGGACGCGCTCGCGGAGCGCGCGGCGGCGGCGGGCGCCGAGGTCCTCCAGCCGCCGACGGACATGTTCCACGGCGACCGGACCGTCATCCTGAAGGACCCGTCGGGCCACCTGTGGGTCTTCCTGACCCACCTGGAGGACCTCTCCGCACAGGAGCTCGCCCGCCGGTCGGCCACCGCCGCGACGGCCAACGGCCAACGGCCAACTGAGGGCTGACGGCTACCAGCTCGACCCCGGGTGCGCGGCTCAGCGCTGCGGGGCGACCAGGCCCAGCTCGTACGCGGTGATGACGAGTTGGACCCGGTCCCGGGCACCGAGTTTGGTGAACAGCCGTGAGACGTGGGACTTGGCGGTGGCCACGGTGATGAAGAGGTCCTCGGCGATCTCGGCGTTGGAGCGGCCGCTGCCGACCAGGGTCAGCACCTCCCGTTCGCGGTCGGTGATGGCCTCCGTCAGCCGCGCGCGGTCGGCACCGCCGTGGGCCGGGAGCGCGGTTCCGGGGCGGCCGAGGAAGTCGGCGATCAGGCGGCGGGTGACGCCCGGGGCGAGCAGCGCGTCCCCTGCCGCGACCACCCGGACCGCGGCGAGGATGTCGTCCACGGCCATGTCCTTGACCGCGAAGCCGCTCGCTCCGGCGCGGAGTGCGGCGTGGACGTGCTCGTCCTCGTCGAAGGTGGTCAGGATCAGGACCCGGGTGGCCGCCGAGGCGCCGGCGACCCGGCGGGTGGCCTCGATGCCGTCCATGCCGGGCATCCGGATGTCCATCACCACCACGTCGGGGGCGGTCTCGGCGGCGAGCCGGACGGCCTCGGCTCCGTTGGCGGCCTCGCCGACGACCTCCAGGTCCGGATGGTCGGCCATGATCACCCGCAGGCCGGACCGGAGCAGCGGCTGGTCGTCGGCGAGGAGGACCCGGATCACCCGGCCACCGCCGGGCCGTGGGTGTCGGTGGGCAGCGGCAGCCTGGCCGCCACCCGGAAGCCGCCCTCCGCGCGCGGTCCGGCGCTGAACGCGCCGTGCAGCAGGGCGACCCGCTCCCGCATCCCGATGATGCCGAACCCGTGTGCCGCGCCGGGGTGTTGGGCCCCGCGCCCGTCGTCGACGACCTCCACCAGCAGTTCCCCGTCCCCGTGTTCGACGGTCACCCGGCAGTGCGTGGTGGCCGCGTGGCGGACCACGTTGGTCAGCGCCTCCTGGACGATACGGTAGGCGGACAGGTCGATCTCGGCCGGGATCGGGCGCTGGTCGCCGCTGCGGTGCACCTCCACCCGCACACCCGCGTCGGCGGTCGCCGCGGCCAGCCGGTCGAGGTCGGCGAGGCCCGGTACGGGCACCGCGGAGGCCGGGCCTGCGCCGGTCGGGTCGGCCTGACGGAGCGCCACCAGGGTGCGCCGCAGGCCCGCGAGGGTCTCCCGGCCGGTGGCCTCGATCGCCCTCAGCGCCTCCCGGGCCTCGGCCGGCTGGGTCTCGATGACCCGGCTGCCGACACCGGCCTGGATCGCGATGATGCCGATGCTGTGCGCCACCATGTCGTGCAACTCCCGTGCGATCCTCAGCCGTTCGGCGGTGACGGCCTCGGCCACCTCCTGCCGGCGCAGGGCCGCCCCGTGCTCCCGCCGCTCACGGACGAGCAGCCCGACCACGTACGCGGTGACCATCCCCAGCAGCGCGACCACGCTGATGGCGACCAGCCGGTCGGGGCCGTAGGCGAAGCCCCCGGCGGTCAGCAGTTGCACGGCGGCGGAGACGGCGGCGGCGGCGAGCACGACCGGACGGGTCCGGGTGGCGGAGACGAAGCCGAGGGCGATGTCGGCCGCCAGGAAGGCCAGGAACCGGTCCGGCTGGCGGACGTCGCGGCTCAGCACCACCAGCATGAGCGAGCCGGCCAACGTCAACGCCAGCGCCAGCAGCGGCCTTTGGCGCAGCACACCGGTCAGCAGGCCGACCGCCAGCACCGCAGCCAGGCCCTGGAAGGTACCGGAGACGCTCGGCGCGCCGGTCGGCAGCAGCAGCACCGTGAGGGCGTACAGCAGGCTCCCGCCCCAGAGTGCGGGCCACCCGGCCGCCACCGGGCCGGGTCTCCCCGGCGGGTCGTTGCGGCGGGCGGCGGCGGGCTCGGCGTCGGTGCGGGTACGGGTGGTGGTGTCCATGCCGGGACCCTAGACGCGCCGCCCGCGGCCGGGCATCCGCCCCGGGGTGTAAGCCCAGGGGATGGCCGGGCCCGGCGATTGCCGTCCAAGGCGGGAGGCCGGCGGGCCAACGACCAGCGGGCCGGCCGGCCGGCAACCGCGGTACGGCGTTCCGGCGGTCTGTGCCGGTCTGAGCCTGTCTGTGCCGGTCTGTGCGCTGACCGGGCTGGGGTTCGGGGTGCCGATCCGGCACAGCGCGGTCACCGTCGACCAGGCCATGGTGGTGATCGCGTGGCGGCACCTGGTGCAGAACCGGGGCCCGTTGCCCGGCGGTCTCGCCTTCTCCCCGACGGTGGCGGGCTCGTGGGCGGTGTACCTGCTGTGGCCGCTGGCCGCGGTCACCGTCGCGGTACGGGTGGTCGGGCGCCGCGACGTGTGTGGCGTCCCCCGCTCACCGTGGCGCGCGCCGACGGGGCCGGGCGGGGATCCGGACCCGGAAGCGGCCGTCCACCGGGTCCACGGTGGCGGGCAGGAGCCGGCCCACCCGCAGCCCGGAGTGCGCCGATCGGTCCCAGGCCGCCTCGAACGGCCGGAAGCCGGGGCCGCTGATCCGTACCCTGAGCCGGACGCCGTCCACCTCGCCGTCCCAGGGGATGGTGGTGAGCGCGATCACCTCGGCGGTCGCGGCGGACCCGGACCGGTCGAGGCTCCGGTTGTCCGCGCGTTCCCGGCGGGTGCGGACCATCACGCCGATCCCGAGCGGCGTCATGACCAGGGTGAAGCCTGCGCCCACGATCCGCAGCGCGGTCCCGGCGGTCACCGAGCCGGCCAGCAGGGCCGGTCCCAGCAGGGCCGTCGCCGCCCCGACCAGGTGGCGCAGCAGTGCGCCCACCGGACCGACCACGGGGACCAGCGTCCGCCCGGGCTGCCCGCCCCCGGCCGGCACCCGGGCCGGTCGACCGGTGGTCAGGCCAGGCCCGCGTACAGGAATCCGCCCGGGTTTGCGGGGTCGGGCAGCAGCAGCACCTGGTCGCCGGCCCGCGGGATCTGCAGCTTGGACACCAGGGTGCGCAGGGTCAGCTGGTCCTGCGTCGGGCCACTCGGCCGGACCACCAGGTCGACGACCGGGTCGTAGTTGACCAGGCGGCCGGTGTCGGCGATCGAGACCACGACGGCGGGGACGGTGGGCGCCCCGGCGGCAAGCAGTTGCTGGACCTCGCCGGCCGACCGGTGGCCGGCGATGGACTGCTGGATCGCGGCGAAGTCCTGGCCGCCGACGAAGGCCTTGGTCATCCGGCCGTAGAACCCCTTGCCCTCGGCGATCTGCCCGACGATCTCCTCGGCCTTCTCCTCGCGGCTCCTGCGGCCCTTGCCGAAGATTCCCATGTCTCTGCGTTCCTCTCTGTGCCACCTGCTCGGTGTCCGATGCCGTGGACGCTAATCGGCCCGCCGCGCCTACCGATCCCAGGTTCCGGGCCGTGGGGCCCCGGCGTCGGTGATCACCGGGCGCCGTACCCTGGGCCCATGGACTCACCCAGCGGGCCGACCGGGACCTGCGTCCCGCGTGCCATGGTCATCGACCGTGCCTGGCGTGCGCTCGGGCCGGGGTTGGAGCCGCTCAGCGGGCCGGGCGGCAGCCCGCTGACCCGGACCGTGAAGCTGATCCTGCTGCCGCTGGTGGTCCGGCCGTCGCTGCACACCTCGCTGGCGGCGGACTTCCTGGAACCTTCGCAGGCCGCCGAGTTGGAACGGCTGATCCAGGAGGCCGGCGGGTGTCTGGCGGCGACCGCCGCCTGGTTCACGCTGCTCAAACGGGCCCGGCGGGCGCTCGGGATCGTCGCGGGCAACCCTCAGGACCTGTACTTCCAGCGCTGCTTCGAGCTGGCCACCGTGCACGGGGCCCCCGCACCCGGCGCCTCGGCGCCTGCTTCCCCCGCGCCCGGCGCCCCCTCGTCCCGCGCCTCGGCGCCCGGTGCCTCGGTGCGCACTGCGGAGGGCATGGCCCGGGCCGCCGTCCGCGAGATCGCGGAGGCGGGCGGCGGACGCACGGTGGACGCGCTCAGGGAGCACCTCGCCGATCCGGACCGCCGCGCCGCGCTCGACCGGACCCTGCTCGCGGCTTGGGAGGCACGGGAGTTGACGCCGCCGGGCGACCTGGCGGCTGTCTCGGCGCTGGCGGCGCTAACGGCGCTGGCGGCCGAGGTGCTCGACGCGTGCGGCGCGCCGAGCACCGGGCCCGACCCGACCAGCACCACCGGCGCCAGCACCGGCACCGGCACTCCGGACCGGACGGGCGCGGCGGGCGCGGCGGGCGCGGCGGCCTTCGCCGAACTGGTCGACAGCGGGTCGGGCAGTGCGCTCGGCCGGGCGCTGTGGGCGGGCCACGCGGACGCCCTGTGGGGGCGCGCGGACCTGCCCCCGCACCTGGAGCTGACCGCCCACCGGGTGCCGCCTCGTCCGGAGCCCGGCCGTGGCGCGTCGACCGCGACCCTTCCGCCGCCGCTCGACCGCACCCTGTTCGAGCGGGTGTTCACCGTCCTCCAGTCCTCGGGGCGGGACGCGGACCTGCCGCCCGTGCCGGAGCTGGTACGGCGCGAGGTCGGCCGAAGCTGCGGGCCGCTCGGCCTCGGTGACGAGAGCTTGCGGGTGGCCGTGGTCCTCGGTGGCTGCCTCGCGGTCGGCCTGGACCCGCTGGGTTCCGGGCGGCCGCCGGGGCCAGGGACCGCCGCCCACCGGCTGGTGAACCGCCGCTGGCAGCGCGAGGCGTCGGTCCTGCGGGCCCGCCGGATGACCACCGCGCCCGACCCGGACGGCGGCACGCTCGCCGCACTCGCAGCGGAGCTGCGCAGCCCCTGGGTGGCCTACCTGCGCCGGCTCTGGGTCAGGCTGCACGGACGCGATGTGCGCGAGGCCCCGCTGGACGGCCCGGCCTCCGCGTGGGAACTGCTCGACGGGGTGGCCCGCTCGGTGCTGATGGACCACCGCGGCCGGGTGCGCAACGCCCTGCGCGCCCTCTCGGCGCCCGCCGTACCGCAGTTCGTCGAGGCGAGGAGCGCCTGATGTCCTGGCTCACCGTCGACAGGACCGCGGGCGGCGAGGTCCGGGTCGTGCCCGGGACGACGCCCGAGATCCCCGAACCCGCCACCACCCGACCCGTGTTCGCGCAGGCGGGACTCGATGTCGCCGGTGCCGTTCTGACCTGGCCCGCACCCGGCGACCCGGGTCCGCCGACGGCCCTGGTGCACGACGGCGCGCGGGCGCAGCAGTGGCTCTGGGCACTGTACGGGCCACAGGCCGCAGCTGCGGTCGCCGCCTGCGCCGACGGGCGGTCCGGGCCTGTCACCGTGCCGGCCGGGCCGGCCGACCCACGGCTGTCCGCTGATGCAACCCGGCTCGCCCTCGGGCTGTGGGCGGCCCGGTGGTGGCCGGCCTCGGACCGGGACGGGATCCCGGCGCCGCCGGCCGACCTGCTCGGTCTGGAGCTCGCCGCGCTGGGCCACCGGTGCCAGCAGCTCTTCGACGGCTCCGGCGACCAGGTGGACGACTCCGCGGTGGATCTGCTCGATGCCCACCGGGCGGCGATCGGCCCGCTGTTGCGGTGGTGGCGCACGGCTGACGACCGGGCTCAGTTCGCGGCCCCTGTCCCGGTGCCGGCCCAGGTGGAGGAGGTGCTCCGGCTGGTCGACGCGCTGGCGGACCTCGCCGGGCTGGACGGGCCCGAACTCCGGCTGCTGCGGGAAGAGTTCGACGGCGCCGCGCCTGCGGGCGGCCCCCGGGAGGGCGAGCTGTCGCCGCTGTCGGGCTTCGGCGCACTGTTCGCCCGGCCGGGCGGGTACGCGCTCGCGGCGGGCGGGCCCGTGACGGGGGCCGGGGCCGGTGCCGGGTCCGGGTCCGGGTCCGGCCGGGTGATCGCGCGCGGCGTGGGGCAGTGCGACTGGCGGCGCTACCCGCCCGGTTTCGTCGACGCGGCCGAGGAGGCGGTCACCTGGACGGCCCGGGCGGAGGGGTCCGGCCGCCGGATCGAGGTCGAGGCGCTCGCGGGTGCCGTCGTACCGGCGGACGGTGTGTTGCTGGTCGCGCAGGTGCGGGTGGACGGTGAACCGGCCGGCCGGGTGCCGCTCGCGCGGCGGGACGACGTCTGGTTCGGCCGGGCGGACCTGGTGCTGCCCGAGGCGGCGGCGGCCCGGATCGAGGTGGACGTCCTACTGCCCGGATTCGGCGGCTCCGAAGACGGGCCCCCGGCCCCGGCGGCCGACCGCGAGGCGGTGCGCACCCTGGCCCGCCACCGGCTGTCCATGGCCGCCGGCCCCGTCCCGTACGACTCCCCTGCCCGGCCGTTTCTCTCCGAGATCGCCGCGACCGACGCCGCCGAGGACTTCTGACGCCATGCCTCCTGCCGATGCCCAGCACACGCCACCGCCGGACCCGGCGGACCCGACGGACCTCGCGGACCCGACGGACCCCGGCGCGGCACCGCTGTTCGGTGAACCGTTCGACAGCGGGCTGGCGCAGTTCGAGGACCTCCAGCTCGCGGCCGACCTCGCGGCGGCGCTCGCCGTCCTCCGCCGCCTGCTGGCAGCCGCCGAGGCGCTCGACGACTCGCCCGATGTCCGCTTCCTGCGCGCCCATCTGCTGGCCAACAGTGCCATCGTCCGCCTCTCCGCCTCCGACCTCCCCTACGCCGACGATGACTTCATCGGCTCGCTCGACCTGCTCCGCTCCATCGAGGCCGCCCCGATGGGCCCGCGCGGACGGCAGCTGTGGCTGGACGTCCTGCTGAAGACGCTGCTGGGACGGGCCGAACTGCTGCGCCGGTCCGGCCGGCTGGACGAGGCCGCCGGGTGCCTGGACGAGGCGGACGCCCGGCTGCCCGGGTTCGCCGGGGACGGCACGCGCGCGGCCGAACTCGGCCACCACCGGGTCCTGTTGCTGATGGCGCGCAGCGAGTGGGGCGCGGCGGAGGAACTGGCACTGGCGGTGCTGGACACCACGCCCGCCGAGGTGGAGACCCGGCCGCGGCTGTTCACCGCGCTGGGGCTGGCCTGCGCCTCGACCGGGCGGTTCGACCCCGCGGAGGACTGGTTCACCCGCGCCGAGGAGGGCTTCGCGCTGCTCGGCGACGTCGGCGCACGGCAGGAGCTGATCGCCGACCGGGCGTACACCGCGATGCGGCGCGGCGACTTCGATACCGCCGAGCGGCTCTTCGCCGAGGCTTCCGCCGTCTTCGAGCAGCAGCGCCGCTTCGGCGACCTGGCGGTCTGCGAGCAGGCCCGCGGCTTCCTGGCCGCACAGCGCGGGGACGCCGCCGGGGCCCGGGCCCTGGTGGAGACCGGGCTGGCGCGGTTCCAGCGGCTCGGTGCCTCGCTCGCGGCGGCGGACACCATGCTGCTGGCCGCCCGGCAGGCGTACGCCCGCGGTGACCTCGACGAGCAACGGAGGCTCACCGAGGGCGCCCGCGAGGTGTACCAGGCGCAGGGCGTGTACGAGCGCTGCGCACAGGCCGATCTGATGCTCGCGGCGAGCATCGAGGGCTCCCTCGACCGGCTGCCGGGCGCCGACCCGGCCGCGACAGCCGACGCCGCGGCGGACAGCGCGCCGACGGCCGACGCCCCGACGGGCGACCGGGCGGCGGCGCTCGACGCGGCGCTCGCGCTGGCCGTCCCGGCGGCGCTGGCGGTCGAGGCGTTCCGCTTCGACTTCGCGACCGGCCACGCGCGCAGCCAGTGGCTGGAGCTGGCGCAGGAGGGGATGCGGCTGGTGTTCCGGCTGGCACAGCTGCGCGGGGACCAGGGGTTGCTCTTCGAGCTGGTCGAACACCGCTGCGCCGGGGCCGCGTTGACGCTGGACCGGGTGCAGGGCGGGACAGCGACGGCGGCCTTCCCGGACCCGGCGGCGAAGGTCCGTGCACCCGCGGCCGTCCCGGGGTCACCGGCCTCCCCGCTCGGTGCCGTCGCTGCAGAGGCCGCCGCGTCGGTCGGGCTGCGGGCGGCTCCTCCGCCGCCGGTGCTGATGTCGCCGGCCTCGCCGCGTACCGCGTTGCAGGAGTACGCGCAGGCCGCCCGGACCCGCTACCACCGGGCGGTCGTGAGCGGGCCCGCGGTGGCGTCGTGGTGACCGCGGGCGCGCCTGCGCGTCCGGTCGTGCTGCTCAGGCTCGCCGACGCCGGGGACCTCCATCTGACCTGGCGTTGGACGGCCGGCGCCCACGGCTACGGCAGCGGGTACGCGCCCGCCCCCGAGGTCGAGCAGGCGGTCCGGGCACTGGCGGCCGCCCTGCCGGGCCCGGGCGAGGCGATGCGGCACGCGCTGGGGGCGGGCGCGTTCGCCGACGGGCGCGGTGAACTCGGGCTGGCCCGGCTGCTGGCCGAGGCACTGTGGCCGCCGGGCCTGACGGAGCAATTACGGCACGTGTCGGGGGTGGCGGGCCGTCCGGTGGTCCGGATCCAGCCCTCGCCCCGGGTCGCCCAGGTGCCGTGGGAGCTGCTCACGGTCGACACGGACGACACCCGGCTGATCGACCTCGCGGACGTCGCGACCGCTGCGCCGCTCTCGCTCCGCCGCCCGCCCGGTCCGCCGGGCCCGGACGGACCGCAGGAACCTCAGGAACCTCAGGAACCTCAGGCACCGCAGCCGCTTCGGGCACCACAGGCGCAGACCGCCGGACGGGACGCAGTCGTCCTGGTGCTCGACCCGAGGATCCCCGGGTTCCGCGCGGACTCCGTGCTCGGCTCGGTGCTCGGCCCGCCCGGCTCGGACCCGGCGCTGCTCGCCCTGGTGGGGCGTCACCTCGACTCGGGGACCGCGGTACCGGCCGTGGCCGCCCCGGCGGAGGCGTTCCGGCGCAGCGACCTGGACCGCGACTGGCTGGGCGGCGCGCTGCGCGCCGGCGCGCGCCGGCTGCTGTACGTCGGGCACGTCAGCGGCGCGCCGGTCGACGGCGGCCAGAGCGAGGACGCGGCGCTGCATCTCGCCTGCGGGGCGCAGGTCCCGGGCCTCGCCGAGCCGGTCCGCGGCCACCGTCCGCTGTCGGCGAAGGACCTGCTGCTCGGCACCCTGGCGGGACGACCGGACGGTGTGCCGGGAGCGCGGCTGTGGCCGGCGCCGCCGAGGGTCGCGTTGATCGCTTGCGAGAGCGGCGGGGACCTGCGCTTCGCCGAGTCCTTCGGGCTGGCGGCGGCGATGCTCCACAACGGCGCGGAGCTGGTCACCGCGACCCGCTGGACGCTGCCGACCAGCTTCGCCTTCCACCGGCTGGCGGGCCTGTCCGAGTCGGTCCGCCCGCTGTCGGAGGCAGTCCTTGCCGTCGACGCCGCCCATGACCGCCCGGACCCAGTCGGCGCACTCGGCGGCTGGCAGCGGGAGCAGCTGGCCCGCTGGCGTACCGGCCACCGGATCGAGCACTCACCGCTGCTGTGGGCGGCCCTCACCTGCATCACCGTCTGAGCCACCCGCCGACCGCCGACCGCCGAACACCCGAACTCAGCGCGTCGGCACCGCCGTGGAGGGTGTGGAGGGTGTAGTGGGCGTGGCGGGCCCGGCGTCGAGGCCCGTCCCGGGGACGGTCTGGCTGGCGACCAGGTCCCGGTACGGGCCGCAGCGGGCGAGCAGTTCGCGGTGGCCGCCGGCGTCGACGACGGTGCCCCGGTTCATCATGATGACGTGGTGGGCGTGCTGGACGGTGGAGAGCCGGTGGGCGACCACGATGACGGCGCGGGTCGCGGCGAGTTCGGAGACGATCGCCCGGAACCGCTGTTCGTTGAGTCCGTCCAGCTGGCTGGTGGGCTCGTCGAGCAGGACGATCTCGGCGTCGGAGAGCAGGGCGCGGGCGAGTGCCATCCGCTGGCGCTGGCCGCCGGAGAGGTCGGATTCGCGGCCCAGCGGGGTGTCGAGGCCCTGCGGTAGGCGGGCGATGTCCTCGGTGAGGCCGACGGCGTCGAGTGCGGCGTCGAGTTCGGTGTCGTCGGCCCGGTGGGTGCGGCCGAGCTGGAGGTTCTCCCGAGCGGTGGCCTCCAGCAGGGTGAACGCCTGGTCGACGTAGGCGATCCGGCCGCGCAGCGCGTCCAGGGGCCAGCTCTGGACGTCGTGGCCGAGGACGGTGATGGTGCCGGCCGTCGGGCGGATGAACCGGTCGATCAGCGACAGGGTGGTGCTCTTGCCGGCCCCGGACGGGCCGACCACGGCGGTCAGGCCGGTGCGGGCGGTGGTGAAGGAGATGCCGCGCAGCGCGGGTTCCGTGGAGCCGCCGTGGGTGTAGCCGACGGAGCGGAAGACCACGGAGGGGGCGTCGGGCACCGGGGTGGGGACGGCTCGTTCGACGTCCCTGGGGTCGGTCTCCGGGGGGAGGGCGAGCAGCTGGTTGCAGCGGTCCCGGGCGGCCAGGCCGGCCTGGAGGCGGCCGGTGCCGGTGGCCAGCGTGTTGACGGAGGGGATGGTCTGCAGCAGGTAGAGCAGGAAGGCGGCGAACTCGGCGACTTGGAGGTTCCCGGCGGCGAGGCGGGCGCCGCCGGTGAGGATCACGGCGATCATCGCGAGCTGGTTGCCGAGGGTGAGGACCGCGGGGATCAGCGAGCCGAGGCGGGCGCCCACCAGGGAGACGGCGCGCAGCCGTTCGGCGTCGGCGGCCAGGGCGCGGGCGGCCACCGGTTCGGCGCGGTAGGCCTTGATGGTGGTGAGGGCGTCGAGGTCGGCGGTGAAGCGCTGGGCGAGCTGTCCGACGGCGTCCTGCTGGCCGGTGACGTTGGCCCGCATCCGGCGCAGGATGAGCAGGACCAGGACGGTCAGGACGGCGAGCGCGAGTACCGTGACCAGGGTCAGTACCCAGTCGATCCAGACCATCACGACCAGGGTCGCCGCCACTGTCAGTGCGGCCAGCGGCAGTTGGACGGCGACCTCGACGACCTGGCGCAGCAGCAGGGCGTCGGAGGTGATCCGGGCGGCGATCTCGCCGGTGCCTTTGGTGCGGACGGTGGCCAGCGGCAGCCGCAGGGCGTGTTCCATGATGCGGACCCGCAGCCGGTAGGTCAGCCGTTCGCCGATGCGGGCCAGCAGGAACCCGGACAGCGCCTCGGCGAGGGCGCCGCCGAGCGCGGCCGCGCACATCAGCAGCACGTCGGGGGTGAGCGGGCGGTGGGCGGAGAAGTCGGTGATGATCTCGCGCACCAGCAGGGGGAGGGCGAGGATCGCGGCGGTGGCTGCGAGGGCGGCCAGCAGGGACAGGGCGAGCCGGACGGGCTCGGCGGTCAGCTCGGCGCGCAGCCGTACCGGGTCCGGCGGGCGGCTGGCGGTGCGGGTGCTCTGGTCGGCCACGGGCAGCCTCTCTGGTGGTACGAACGGCGGTGCGGCGACGGTGCGGTGGCCCGCGACGCCGGCGGGATCACGACATCGCCGGCCTGCGGCGTACGACGCCCCAGACCGGCGGAGTTGCTGGTCCGGGCCGCAGCGGGGTGTCGCCGCTGCGGCCCGGTGGGCCGGCCGGGCCGGTGGTGACGGCCCGGTCGGCTGTACCGTGTTTCCCGCCCTACCGGACGGGCGGACGGGTCAGAGGCAGATCAGCGTGGAGACGGTGCTGGTGCCGCAGTTGAGGACGCTCAGCG